>NZ_CP034449.1:4380000-4385000 GCF_003952425.1 Mesorhizobium sp. M2A.F.Ca.ET.046.03.2.1
AGCCGGCCCCTAAGACGAGGCGGAAACGCGTAGTCGATGGGAACCACGTTAATATTCGTGGGCCTGGAGGTAGTGACGGATCACACAAGTTGTCCAATCTTATCGGATTGAACGGGCAGCGGAGTGGTTCCAGGAAATAGCTCCTCCTTATAGACCGTACCCGAAACCGACACTGGTGGTCAGGTAGAGTATACCAAGGCGCTTGAGAGAACTATGCTGAAGGAACTCGGCAAATTGCACGCGTAACTTCGGAAGAAGCGTGACCCTTTTTAGCGCAAGCTAGGGAGGGTGGCACAGACCAGGGGGTAGCGACTGTTTATCAAAAACACAGGGCTCTGCGAAGCCGCAAGGCGACGTATAGGGTCTGACGCCTGCCCGGTGCTGGAAGGTTAAGAGGAGGGGTGCAAGCTCTGAATCGAAGCCCCAGTAAACGGCGGCCGTAACTATAACGGTCCTAAGGTAGCGAAATTCCTTGTCGGGTAAGTTCCGACCTGCACGAATGGCGTAACGACTTCCCCGCTGTCTCCAGCATAGACTCAGTGAAATTGAATTCCCCGTGAAGATGCGGGGTTCCTGCGGTTAGACGGAAAGACCCCGTGCACCTTTACTATAGCTTTACATTGGCATTCGTAGTGGCATGTGTAGGATAGGTGGTAGGCTTTGAAGCCTGGGCGCCAGCTCAGGTGGAGCCACCCTTGAAATACCACCCTTATTACTATGGATGTCTAACCGCGGCCCGTTATCCGGGTCCGGGACAATGTATGGTGGGTAGTTTGACTGGGGCGGTCGCCTCCTAAAGAGTAACGGAGGCGCGCGATGGTGGGCTCAGAACGGTCGGAAATCGTTCGCTGAGTGCAATGGCATAAGCCTGCCTGACTGCGAGACTGACAAGTCGAGCAGAGACGAAAGTCGGTCATAGTGATCCGGTGGTCCCGCGTGGAAGGGCCATCGCTCAACGGATAAAAGGTACGCCGGGGATAACAGGCTGATGACCCCCAAGAGTCCATATCGACGGGGTTGTTTGGCACCTCGATGTCGACTCATCGCATCCTGGGGCTGGAGCAGGTCCCAAGGGTATGGCTGTTCGCCATTTAAAGCGGTACGTGAGTTGGGTTCAGAACGTCGTGAGACAGTTCGGTCCCTATCTGCCGTGGGTGTAGGAATATTGAAAGGATCTGTCCCTAGTACGAGAGGACCGGGATGGACGGATCTCTGGTGGACCTGTTGTGGCGCCAGCCGCATCGCAGGGTAGCTATATCCGGACGGGATAACCGCTGAAGGCATCTAAGCGGGAAACCCACCTTGAAACGAGTATTCCCTGAGAACCGTGGAAGACGACCACGTTGATAGGCCGGGTGTGGAAGAGCGGCAACGCTTGAAGCTTACCGGTACTAATAGTTCGATAGGCTTGATCGTTCTCATTACTTATATCCATCAAGGCACAATCCGAAGGATTGTCGCCATTCTCACTCACGCTTGTTCCGCCCTTCGGGCGGCGCTACGTGGGTGCGGCGCAACGGCGCCGACGGTCGGTCGACCTTGCGAAGCTTCGCTTCGAAGGGTGCCGGGCCGAATGAACATCCAAGGCACAACAAAGACCAGCGAACAGCTTGGAAAGCAGCAAATAGGGTCCCCTATTGGCTACTCACTATCGGCTATTCGCTTTAAAAAGCTTCTCGATTTGAACATGCGTTTTGCCGACCTGGTGGTTATGGCGGAGCGGCTGCACCCGATCCCATTCCGAACTCGGCCGTGAAACGCTCCAGCGCTGATGGTACTTCGTCTCAAGACGCGGGAGAGTAGGTCGCTGCCAGGTCTGCCAAGCGCATGTTCAACTCTCATCTTCTCTCTACGATAAAGGCCCGCCAACGGGACCCCGGGCCGCGAAAGCGGCCCTTTCATTTGGTGAGCCGTCTACCTATCTGTAGGCCAACCTATCCATAGGCTTGCGCTTACGCCCAAGAACGCAAGCAAACGCTTGCTCGTAGTTGCAAGCAAACGCTTGCTCGTAGGTGACGCGGGGTGGAGCAGCCCGGTAGCTCGTCAGGCTCATAACCTGAAGGTCACAGGTTCAAATCCTGTCCCCGCAACCAAACAAACGCCCGCGAAAGCGGGCGTTTTGCTTTTTGGCCGCCAGGGCCGGTAGTTCATCCTTGCTTACCGAATCCAGCAGGATCGCCGCGCGCCAATTCCTCCAGATATGCACGCAGCGACCGCGGCTCACGACCCAGGATCGCACGCAGCGTCAGCGGGTTGCCGAGCAGCCCGTGGTGATCGTAGTGATCGAACATCGCCTTCAAGTCCTGGGAAACGACACCGAGGACACCGGGATCGCGGCGCTCCCCGATTTTGCGGCCCAGCACATCGCTCATCAGCGCGCCGACGTCGTGTCGATCGAGTTGCCCGCGTGCGCAAAGTTCGAACGTGCCAAAAAGCAGCCGGTCTTCCGTCAGGGCTATCGCCGCGACCTCGGCGACATCGCGATAGTCGACCAGCGAGAAACGGGTCTCGGACGACCAAGGCTCCGCGAGCACGCCCTCCTTCACGATTTTGGGCCAGAATGCCGCGTAGTTCTGAAAGTAGCGCTGACCTTGCCCCCAATTTCTATCCAGTTTTGAGTTCGTTTCCGGCGTGGGTTGTGCCCTGCTGGGCGGGTGAAGCGACGGTCGCTGGCGCGGAGCCTTTGGCATAGCGCAGCGCGAGCGACCGTCGCGGATTGAAGGTGGTGGCGAACTCGGCCGGTGTCTGCCAGGCGATTTGGGAGTGTGGCCGTGCGGTGTTGTAGTCGGCGCGCCACAGGGCGATGGCTACGCGCGCCTGAGCCAGCGAGGTAAACAGCGTCTCGTTGAGCAGTTCATCGCGCAGTCGGCCGTTGAAGCTCTCGATGAAGCCATTCTGCATCGGCTTGCCCGGCGCAATGTAATGCCATTCGACGCGGTTCTGATCTGCCCAGGCGAGGATGGCGTTGGAGGTGAACTCGCTGCCATTGTCGCTGACGATCATCCTCGGCCGGCCGCGCTCGGTGATGAGCCGGTCCAGTTCGCGGGCAACCCGCATGCCCGAGAGCGACGTATCAACGATGAGTGCCAGGCACTCTCTCGTGCAGTCGTCGACGACGGCCAGGATGCGGAAGCGGCGCCCGTCGGTGAGCTGGTCCGATACGAAGTCGAGCGACCAGCGCTCGTCGGGCCTCAGCGGCACCAGCATCGGCGCCCTGGTCCCGATCGCCCGCTTGCGGCCGCCACGGCGGCGAACGGCGAGCTTCTCCTCCCGATAGAGCCGGAACAGCTTCTTGTGGTTCACGACCAGGCCCTCCCGCCTCAGCATCACGAGAAGACGCCGGTAGCCGGACCGGCGACGCTCCTGCGCGATCGCCTTCATCCGCTCGCGAACCTCGCGGTCGTCCGGCCTGCTGGTCTCGTAGCGAACCGTCATGCGGCAACAGCCGATGGCTTTACACGCCCGTCGTTCGCTCATCCCGAAGCCTTCCCTCAGGTGAGCGACAGCTTTCCGCTTGGCCGCGGGCGTTACCATTTCTTTCCCACGAGATCCTTCAGCGCGGCATTGTCGAGCATGGCGTCGGCCAGAAGCCGCTTCAGCCGCGTGTTCTCGTCCTCCAGCGCCTTCAGTCGCCGAGCCTCGGGGACATCCATCCCGCCGAAGCGGGCCTTCCAGTTGTAGATCGAAGCATCGCTGACGCCGTGCTTCCGACACAGATCGGCGACCGACACCCCGGCCTCATGCTCCTTCAAAATTCCGATGATCTGCTCTTCAGAGAAGCGGCTGCGCTTCATGGCCTGGTCCTCTCGATGGGCCAGAACGAACTTCAAACCGGATTAGATCACAGGGGCAAGGTCAGCGCGCCGGATGGAGGAACGTATATTCCAGGCCGGAGTTGAGAACCGCCTCCTCGACCGGCGCCTTGGCGACATGATTGACGAGGTCCGAAAGCGCCGGATGGATCACGGCCGAAAACACCAATCGGCGCACACCCGCGTCGATGGCAGCCTTCACGACAGTTTTTCCCACGTCGGCCTCGGCGGGAATGAAGGCCGGGGCGATATAGAAGACGGCGCCGACGTCCTTGAGTGCTGCGTCTAAAGCCGCGCGATCGCGCAGGTCGCCGATGGCGACTTCGGTTGCGCCGTGACCGCGCACCTGTTCAGCCTGCTCAGGCTTGCGGATGAAGGCACGGACGCGCGCGCCTCGCGTAGCAAGGGCGGGAATGACACTGCCTGCAAAATCTCCTGCGCGCCGAAGGCGAGAATCATGATCATGCTCCTGCAAGTTCGTGATGGCCACCAATGGCCCTCAACTCAATCTGGTTCCTGCGACCGGGATGTCACCACTCCGCCGGCTTTTTTCGGGTAACGCCTAACGGGTGAACTGGCGAAGGCGTGCCCGCGTTCCCAAATGCCCACTTGTGGGCCGGCTCGCCTCGGGCTTTCTTTGCTGACATGCGTTTACGTCCGAAAACTCGGTAACTATTCGCCCTTGGCGATCTCGAATGAATGCAACCAAACCGACGGAGAGAAAGATGCGGCAGGCGCTGATCGTATGGGGCGGCTGGGAGGGCCATGAGCCCGAAGCCGGCGCCCGCGTCGTCAAGGCGATGCTCGAGGAGGAAGGCTTTGCCGTGCGCGTCGAGAACACGACCGCGGTCTTCGCCGACCCGGCGATCGCCGAGCTCAGCCTGATCGTGCCGATCTACACGATGTCCAAGCTTACCAAGGCGGAAGAAGCCAATCTGACGAAAGCGGTCGAAAACGGCGTCGGCCTTGGCGGGTACCATGGCGGCATGGCCGACGCATTTCGCGAATCGCCCGAATACCAGTTCATGTGCGGTGGGCAATGGGTCGCGCATCCCGGCAACATCATCGACTATCATGTGAATGTGACGCGGGGCGACGACCCGATCATGCGAGGCATCGAGGATTTCCCCTACCGGTCCGAGCAGTATTACATGCATGTCGATCCTTCGAACGAGGTGCTGGCGACCA